>JACQAP010000027.1 GCA_016194905.1 Betaproteobacteria bacterium | reverse complement strand
GACCCACGCCTTCCCATCCCGAACAGGACGGTGAAACGACTCTGCGCCGATGATAGTGCGGATTGCCCGCGCGAAAGTAGGTCACCGCCAGGCGCCCAACCAGTACCAAGCCCCTCCCGGGTCACCGGCGAGGGGCTTTGTTGTTTATAGCGGTCGATCTTTGCGGTGACCTACTTGAGCTTGCGCAGCCCAAGACTTGATACAGCTCGAACCCAACTTTAAATCGGCCCACCGAAGCTAAATAAAGGCCCCCCATTAACCGCTTCCAAGCAAATCGCCATGAATTAAAGGGGATTACCGATTCCACCACTAAATGCGCCTAACTCAGTGTCTTGGATTTAAACGAGAAATTTGCTAAAATCACCAGACTGAAAAACAAGATTGGGCCGAAGAGCCCATTTTTTGTTTGTAAAACCGATTTGTGGATCTAACGGCATTATTAGAAAAAACGGTGGGCGCGTTGGGGTATGAACTCGTCGATCTGGAGCTTGCCAATAGAGGCAGGTTGATGCGTATTTTTATCGATAAAGCCGGCGGTGTCGATGTCGAGGATTGTGCACTTGTCAGCAATCATTTGACTCGACTGTTAGTAGTAGAGGGTGTGGATTACGACCGGCTGGAGGTTTCGTCGCCAGGGTTGGACAGGCCATTGAAACACCCACAGGATTTTGCGAGATTTGTGGGTGAACGCGCACAGGTAAAAGTTCGCCTGCCTTTGAACGGAAGACGGCGATTCGTCGGAAAATTGCAGAATGTCGGAGAAGTTGGAATTGAGCTGGATGTCGACGGTGAGTTGGTGGCGATCGCATTTTCTGACATCGACAAAGCACGACTGGTCCCGAACATTTGATTGGAGAATTCAGGAATGAGCCGCGAGTTGTTGATGCTGGTCGATGCACTGGCCCGCGAAAAGAATGTCGAGAAGGACATCGTGTTCGCCGCGCTCGAACTCGCCTTGGCTTCGGCCACCAAGAAGCGCTTCAAGGACGACGTGGACGTGCGTGTCGAGATCGATCGCGAAACCGGCGAGTACAAATCCTTCCGGCGCTGGCAAATCGTCGTCGATGAGGAGCACGAGCTTCCCGCGCAGCAGATTGCGTTGACGGATGCCATCGAGCAGAAGCTGGACAAGCAAGTGGGTGACTACGTCGAAGAGCCCCTGGAGCCAGTCGAGTTCGGACGGATTGGCGCGCAGACGGCGAAGCAGGTCATCCTGCAGAAGATTCGTGACGCTGAGCGCGAACAGATCCTGAATGATTTTCTGCAGCGCGAAGAATTCATCGTCACCGGCGCGATCAAGCGCATGGAACGCGGAAACGCGATCATCGAGTCAGGACGTATTGAGGCGGCACTGCCCAAGGATCAGATGATTCCCAAGGAGAATCTTCGGATTGGCGACCGTGTGCGTGCCTTCCTGTTGAAGGTAGATCGTAACAATCGCGGACCCCAATTGATTTTGTCGCGCACCGTTCCCGAATTCTTGATCAAGCTTTTCGAGCTCGAAGTGCCTGAAATCGAAGAAGGGCTTCTGGAGATCAAGGCGGCCGCACGCGACCCTGGTTCCCGGGCCAAGATTGCAGTGAAATCGAACGACCAGCGCATCGATCCGATCGGCACATGCGTCGGTATGCGTGGATCGCGAGTTCAGGCGGTCACCGCAGAACTCGCCGGCGAACGTGTCGATATCATTTTATGGTCGTCGGACCCCGCGCAATTCGTGATCAATGCACTGGCCCCGGCGGAGGTAAGCAAGATTACGGTGGATGAGGAATCCCACAGCATGGATGTTGTGGTCGACGAGGAGA
This sequence comes from Betaproteobacteria bacterium, assembly GCA_016194905.1. Lineage (NCBI taxonomy): Bacteria > Pseudomonadati > Pseudomonadota > Betaproteobacteria > Betaproteobacteria bacterium. Next base: position 13,866 of record JACQAP010000027.1, on the reverse strand, counting down.
ACTTGGCTCAGGCGATTGGTCGGAACGGACAGAACGTGCGGTTGGCCAGCGAGCTGACGCAGTGGGAACTCAACATAATGACCGAAGAGGAATCCCAGAAGAAGAATGATGAGGAGGGCACGGTTGTCCGCAAAGTGTTTATGGAAAGGTTAGACGTGGACGAGGAGGTGGCCAACATTCTTATCCAGGAAGGCTTTACGACGCTTGAAGAGGTCGCCTACGTCCCGCTGAACGAGATGCTGGAGATCGAATCGTTTGACGAGGATACGGTCAATGAGCTGCGCAGCCGCGCCCGCAACGCACTGCTGGTCGAAGCGATTGCCAGTGAGGAACATGTCGAAAACGTTGCCAGCGACCTGTTGACGCTGGACGGCATGGATAGTGAAACGGCGCGGGTCTTAGCAGCCAAAGGCGTAACTACGCAGGAGGACCTTGCCGATCTCGCCGTAGATGATCTTGTCGAGTTGACTGGGATTGACGCGGAGCGCGCCAAACAACTGATCATGACGGCGCGTGCACCATGGTTTGCAGCGAGTCAGGGGTAACTTATGGCGCAAATGAACGTTGCTCAGTTTGCCAAAGAATTGGGGTTAGCATCTGCGATGCTCCTCGAGCAATTGCAAGCTGCTGGAATTGGTAAGGCGCTTGCCGATGATACGGTTCTCACGGAGCACGACAAAACCCAACTGCTGGATTATCTGCGAAGGGTTCACGGCGCGAAAGACACGAAAAACAAAATAACCTTGACCCGGCGGCAGACCACGGAGATCAAGAAATCAGACAGTACCGGTAAGGCCCGCACGATCCAGGTTGAAGTAAAAAAGAAGCGTGTGCTGGTTAAACGCGATGCCACGCCTGAAACGGTCGAGAACGTTCCTGCGGAATCGGAAACCACACCCACAACGCCTACAGTCGGTGCAAAGCAAACGGCACTGAGGGAGGAAGAGGCGCGCAAGCAAGCGGAATTAATCGCTCGCCAGACCGCTGAGGTAGTGCAGAAGCAACAGCGCAAGCGCAAACCCGCAAAGGAAACCGAAACCCCTTCTGTTCAGGCCGAGCCTGTCGTCGCGGAGGTCGCCAAGCCGGCTGAGGAGCCGAAAAAAGCGACTACGGAAGGCACTCTCCATAAGCCTGCCAGCAAAGCAAACGAAAAAGCGGCCAAACCCAAGCCCGTCAAAAAACCGGATGCGTGGAAAGATGAGTCGGCAAAACGCAGAGGTCTGAAGACGCGCGGCGATGTTAGTGGAGGCGGGCAGAGCTGGCATACGCGTTCGGGTCGGGGAGGACGGCACAAGACAGAAGCCGTCGTTTCCGAGCAGACATTCACGGCGCCGGAACCAGTCGTTCGCGAAGTGCTGGTGCCGGAAACCGTCACCGTTGCCGCTCTCGCGCAGAAAATGTCAGTCAAGGCAGCTGAGGTCATCAAGGTACTGATGAAGCTGGGGAGTATGGTCACCATCAATCAGGTGATCGATCAGGAAACTGCGATGATCGTGGTGGAAGAAATGGGCCACATTGCCAAGCCCGCCAAACTCGACGACCCGGAATCGCTCCTGGCAGACGAAGGAGAAAAGCATGACGTCGTAGCCGAGCCCCGCGCTCCCGTTGTAACAGTGATGGGGCACGTCGATCATGGCAAGACTTCGCTGCTGGATTACATTCGACGTACTCGTGTCGCAAGCGGCGAAGCCGGCGGCATCACCCAGCACATCGGCGCATATCACGTGAACACCCCGCGTGGGATGATTACGTTCTTGGATACCCCTGGTCACGAAGCTTTTACTGCAATGCGTGCTCGCGGAGCCAAGGTTACGGACCTGGTGGTTCTGGTGGTTGCGGCCGACGATGGGGTGATGCCGCAGACACTGGAAGCGGTCAATCACGCCAAGGCGGCAAAAGTTCCGGTACTGGTAGCGGTCAACAAGATCGACAAGCCCGAGGCAAATCCCGAAAAAATTCGTCAGGAACTGGCCGCACACGAAGTGGTCCCCGAGGAGTGGGGTGGTGATGCCATGTTCCAGGACGTGTCCGCGAAGACTGGTCAGGGCATCGATGAGCTGCTCGAGCGGATCCTGCTGCAAGCGGAAGTAATGGAATTAAAGGCGCCGAAGAACGCGCCCGCACGTGGAGTGGTAATTGAGTCCAGGCTGGACAAGGGACGCGGCCCGGTGGCGACCATTCTGGTGCAATCGGGAACACTCAAGCGCGGTGATGTGGTACTTGCTGGCGCAGTATTTGGCCGTGTTCGCGCAATGCTGGATGAGGCAGGTCACCCGATTCAAGAAGGCGGACCCTCCATCCCCGTGGAAATTCAAGGACTGTCCGACGTACCGATCGCCGGCGAAGAAGTGATTGTTCTTGGTGATGAGCGCAAGGCACGGGAAATCGCCCTGTTCCGTCAAGGAAAATTCCGCGAGGTCAAGCTGGCCAAGCAACAGACCGCAAAGCTTGAGGGCATGTTTGACCAGATGACCGTCGGTCAGGCAAAGGCGCTTTCGTTGATCATCAAGGCCGATGTGCAAGGTTCATACGAAGCCTTGTCTCAATCGCTCGAAAAGCTGTCCACCACCGAGGTCAAGGTCAATATCGTTCATGCGGGCGTCGGCGCGATTACGGAATCGGATGTCAATCTTGCCTTGGCATCCAATGCCGTCATTATTGGATTCAACGCTCGTGCTGATGCGACTGCGAGAAAACTGGTCGCCGCGCACGGCATAGATCTTCGTTACTACAACATCATTTATGAAGCGGTGGACGAGGTGAAATCCGCGCTATCCGGAATGCTGGCTCCGGAGAAAAAGGAAAGCGTAATTGGCCTCGTGGAAATCCGCCAGGTCTTCAAGATCTCCAAAGTCGGAACGGTTGCAGGTTGCTATGTGCTGGAAGGGGTCGTCCGGCGCGGCTCGCTTATTCGTGTGCTGAGCGACAATGTCGTAGTTCATTCCGGTGAGCTCGATTCCCTGAAACGCTTCAAAGACGACGTGCGCGAAGTGAAAGCCGGATTCGAATGTGGCTTATCTGTAAAGAACTTCGACGATCTCAAAGTCAGCGATCAGTTGGAAGTCTACGAAGTCGTGGAGATCGCACGCAGTCTGTAAGTCCACCTCAATGAGGCAGGGTGTGGGCAACCGGATCGCTGCCCGCTCCCAACTCGATTTCCCATCGAATCAGCAGCGCATGGCGAAAAACCCTTCGAGACTCGGCCGAATCGGTGACCAGATCCAGAAGGATCTCGCCGAGTTGATCCGGACCGAGGTCAAGGATCCCCGGGTCGGCATGATTACGATAACCGGTGTCGAAATCAGCAGCGATCACCATCATGCCAAGGTGTTCTTCACCACTCTCGGCGGAGCAGAAGCCGTTGCAAAGGCCGCAGACGGTCTGCAACACGCCTCGGGATTTCTGCGCTCCCAGTTGGCCAAGGGTCTCAAACTTCGTATTGTCCCGGAACTGCACTTTATCTATGACGAGTCGGTGGAGCGCGGCATACGATTGTCGAAACTTATCGACGACGCCATTGCCTCTCAACCTGAAGACAACACTGATGACGAAAAGTCCTGACGATTTTCCGATTCATCCCCGGACCACGGTCGTTAGACAGGCAACATGACTCACGGCGTTCTTTTGCTCGACAAACCCTCCGGAATTTCCTCGAACGTCGCCCTGCAGCGGGTACGACGGCTGTATGCCTGGCCGAAGGCTGGCCATACCGGCACTCTGGACCCGCTTGCGACAGGTCTGTTGCCAATATGTTTGGGAGAGGCCACCAAGTTTTCCCATTCCCTGCTTGATGCCGATAAGACTTACGAAGCATCGATCCGATTGGGCTTCGTGAGTTCCACCGGTGATGCCGAAGGGGTCGTCGAACCTTGTGGCAAGCCCAACTTCACTGCGAGTCAACTGCAAGAGGTGCTCGGTTCATTTATCGGACCGATCGACCAGATTCCGCCCATGCATAGCGCTCTCAAGAAAAATGGCAGACCTCTATACAGCTATGCCCGCGCAGGAGAAACCGTTGCAAGACCACCTCGAAAAATTATAATAAATGCCTTGCACTGTATTGATAATAAAGAAGACCTATTGACTGTTTCGGTAAGCTGCAGCAAAGGAACCTATATCAGGGTTCTGGCGGAAGACATCGGCAAGGCGTTGGGCTGCGGTGGCTACCTGCTGGCGCTGCGCCGGACGGGTATTCGCGATCTGGGGTTGCGGGAAGCGATTGGTCTGGACCAGTTGGGCGAAATGGACGAAACATCAAGGGCCGCCCAGTTGCTGCCAGTTGACCGGTTGGTCAAAAATCTTCCGGTGGTTCACCTTGGCAAAGAGGCAAGCCAGCGCATCATCAACGGGCTTGCCATATCCGATGCGAGCACTGACGCAGGTTTGGTCAGGTTATACGATTCGACAGGGGCGTTTCTCGGCGTAGGAGAAAGACTTATTGAAGGAACCCTCATCCCCAAGCGCCTGGTTTCCCAGGCGGCCGCTATCGAAAAACCTGCGTCAAGCGCTCGATTAAGCCCCTAAAAATACTTGGAAACTTTGGGATTCAAAAGGTAGAATATCGGCCTTTCTTTCGGAGACTAGGTAATGTCGATTTCGACGGGCCAGAAGGCTCAGATACTGCAGGATCATCAGCGGGCGAAAGCCGATACCGGCTCACCGGAAGTACAGGTTGCATTGCTGACTGCGCGCATCAACGATCTGACGGGTCATTTCAAGGACCACGTGAAGGATCATCATTCCCGCCGTGGATTGCTAAGGATGGTCAGCCGTCGTCGTAAATTGCTCGATTATCTACGCCGTTCGGACCGGGATCGGTATCGCACCCTGCTTGATCGCCTCGGCCTGCGCAAGTAACCAATCAATTTCTTCGCATTCTTCGGATGAGCTTCGGCAGATCCGAAGGCTTAAGGGGCAGGCAATGAAGTCCGCTCCACCACATCGAAATATTCAACCTCGCCGGTCGGGGCGGACCGCCCTCCGGCATTGCAGCATTCAAAGGGAACCCTCTTGAACGTCACTAGGAAAACCATCAGCTACGGGCGCCATACGCTGACGCTCGAAACCGGCGAGATCGCACGCCAGGCACATGGCGCCGTCATGGTAAACATGGACGATACCGTGGTGCTGGTAACGGTAGTCGGCAGAAAAGATGTAAAGCCCGGGCAGGATTTCTTTCCGCTCACGGTGGATTATCAGGAGCGGACTTATGCGGCCGGCAAAATCCCCGGGGGGTTTTTCAAGCGCGAAGGCCGGCCCTCCGAAAAAGAAATACTGACCTCCCGCCTGATCGACCGCCCCATCCGCCCGCTGTTCCCCGAAGGTTTTTACAATGAAATTCAAGTCATCGCGACTGTCGTATCTTCAAATAGCGAAGTAGATTCGGACATCCCTGCGATGATTGGCGCCTCCGCAGCGCTTGCCATTTCCGGCATTCCGTTCGACGGGCCGATCGGGGCTGCACGTGTGGGATATTTGAATGGGGGATACGTCCTCAATCCGACCGCCACCGAACTAAAGTCCTCACAACTTAATTTGGTGGTCGCGGGTACCAGCCAGGCTGTGCTGATGGTCGAATCTGAAGCGATGGAGCTGCCGGAGGATGTGATGCTCGGCGCGGTGGTCTACGGCCATCAACAAATGCAATCGGTGATTGATGTCATCAATGAACTTGCCGACGAAGTCGGTAAACCATTGTGGGACGTAGCCCCGCTCCAGAAAGATACGGCTCTGATCACGCGCATTTCGGAACTCGCCGAAGAAGAACTGCGCCAGGCCTATGGCTTGCGCCAAAAGCAGGCCCGAACCGAGAAAATAGAGGCGGCACGCGCCAAGGTACTGGCGGAAGCCGCACCCCCGGGATTGGAGTCCGACCACGTCAATCTCGTGAAGTCGATTTTCAGCGACCTGGAATCCAAAATCGTTCGCAGCCAGGTTCTCAATGGTGAGCCACGAATCGATGGTCGCGACACGCGCACTGTTCGTCCGATCACAATACGTGCCGGGGTACTTCCGCGAGCACACGGGTCGGTACTGTTCACGCGCGGCGAGACCCAGGCATTGGCCGTCGCGACGCTGGGTACCGCGCGCGACGAGCAGATTATCGACGCGCTGCAGGGCGAATACACCGAAAGGTTCATGTTGCACTACAACTTTCCGCCTTATTCGACCGGCGAAACCGGTCGCGTAGGTACGCCGAAGCGTCGCGAAGTCGGGCACGGCCGTCTTGCCAAGCGCGCTTTGCTTGCGGTGCTGCCCGCGCCCGAGGAATTTTCCTATTCGATGCGGTTAGTTTCCGAGATTACGGAATCGAACGGATCGAGTTCGATGGCTTCGGTCTGTGGTGGGTGTCTTGCACTGATGGATGCCGGCGTACCGCTCAAGGCGCATGTCGCGGGCATTGCGATGGGGCTTATCAAGGAAGGCAACCGTTTTGCCGTGCTCACCGACATCCTGGGCGACGAGGATCACCTGGGAGACATGGATTTCAAGGTCGCCGGCACGGAGAAGGGCGTAACAGCGCTGCAGATGGACATTAAGATCCAGGGCATTACCAAAGAGATCATGAATGTCGCGCTGTTGCAGGCACGCGAAGGCCGGATGCATATCCTCGGCATTATGCGTGAGACGCTGTCCGCAGCGCGCTCGGAACTGTCCGCCTACGCGCCGCGCATGATCACCATCAAGATTAAACCGGAAAAAATTCGTGACGTCATCGGCAAAGGCGGGGCGGTTATTCGAGCCATCACCGAGGAAACCGGCACGACGATCGACATCAATGACAACGGCACGGTGACCATTGCCTGCGTATCCTCCGAAGGCGGCGAAGCAGCCAAGCGCCGCATCGAGGAAATCACGGCTGAAGTCGAAGTCGGTCGAATCTATGACGGCACGGTGCTGAAGCTGCTCGATTTCGGAGCAATCGTCAGTGTGCTTCCGGGCAAGGACGGCTTGCTGCACATTTCTCAAATCGCCAATGAGCGCGTCAATAGCGTGGCCGACCACCTCAAGGAAGGCCAGGCCGTTCGCGTCAAGGTGCTCGAGGCCGACGAAAAGGGCAGGCTGAGGCTGTCTATGAAAGCGGTTGCGGAAGAACAAAAAGCGGCGAGTTGACCGACAGCAGCTTCAACAAAAAACCCACCAGCCACGGTGGGTTTTTGTTGTCTGCGCAGCTACTGCCTAGTGTGCCGCCGGATGGATGACGAGCTCGGTAAATGGTGGAACGTACGCCTGCAGAGTCACCAGCACGCCGACCAGGGCGGCGAGCACCAGGCTGTGCCAGAACACGTAGCGAAGAATGTCGCCTTCATGTCCGTACCAGCGCGTCGCCGTGCTGGCGACCACGATGCTTTGAGCGTCGATCATCTTGCCCATTACGCCACCCGAACTGTTCGCTGCCCCCATGAGGATCGGGCTAAGGCCCAGTTGTTCGGCGGTGACCTTCTGCAGCCCGCCAAAGAGCACGTTCGATGCGGTATCCGAACCAGTCAGTGCTACGCCGAGCCATCCGAGCATGGCGCCGAAGAAAGGATACAACGCTCCCGTTTGCGCAAACGCCAGGCCCATGGTTGCGTCGGTCCCGGAGTAGCGCGTCACGAACCCAAGGGCAAGCATGGCGGCGATGGTGATCAATGAGTAGCGAACCAGTTTGATCGTGCCGAGATACTTCTTGAACAGTTCGCCAAACGAGTAGCCCATGAACAGCCCGGCTACGATGGCGGCCAAAAATATGCCGCTCCCCGTTGCCGACAGCCAGTTGAGCGAGTAGACAGCTTTCTCCTTCGTCGGTTTGAGTGCGACGGGAGGACCTTTCTCCACAGCTTCGTTGAGCCCGGTGACCGGGAAGTCCACCTTCGTCATACCGAACCACGGGAAGTTGTTCTTCGTTTCCTGCTTGACGCCGTCCACTATCTTCGCTTCGACGATCTGCCCGTTCAGCAGGCCCCGGACGGTGGGAAAACCCCAGGCGAAGACGAACAAGCTCAAGATGAGCCAGGGAATCCACGCGCGAAAGATCAAGCTCCTCGGGTGCTTTTCGAACTTGGTCGGTGCGACGTCAGCGACGCCGCTGTCCTTGTCGTGGCCTTTCAGCGCCGTAGTGGTCCACACTGCTTTCGGCTTCCAGAACTTGAGAAACGCGATCAGGCACGCCATCGATACTACCGCCGCACCCACGTCCACCAGCATCGGGCCATGGTAGTTGGAGATCAGGAACTGAGGTATAGCGAAACTGACACCCGTAACGAGGATCGCGGGCCAGATGCCGAGCATCCCGCGCCAGCCTGCGAAAGCCCAGATCAGCCAGAACGGCACCAGCACGGAAAAGAAGGGGAGCTGACGGCCGACCATCGCAGACAAAGCGTTCACATCCATCCCAGTCACCGCCGCCAGCGTGATGACCGGCGTGCCGAGCGCACCGTAGGCAACCGGTGCGGTATTGGCGATCAGCGAGAGCCCCGACGCTGCGAGCGGCGAGAAGCCGAGTCCGATGAGAATGGCGCCGGTTACCGCGACCGGCGTTCCGAACCCGGCCGCACCCTCGAAGAAAGCTCCGAAAGCAAAGGCGATGAGCAGCAACTGGATGCGGCGGTCCTCACTGACATTTGCGATGCTGTCCTGCAGGATCTTGAAATGGCCTTTGTCCTTGGTCAGCTGATACAGAAAGATGATGTTCAGTACGATCCAGCCGATCGGCAGGAGGCCGAACAAGCCGCCGTACATGGCAGATGCGCCAGCCATCGGCGCCGGCATTCCGTACACGAATATGGCGATGATCAGCGCGCTGATCAGGCCAAGGATCGCAGCCCAGTGCGCGGCAATGCGGAAAAACGCCAGGCTTCCGAGCAGCACAACCACAGGAATGGCCGCACAGAAGGTCGACAGCCAAGGATTGTTGAGCGGATCGTAGACTTGAGACCAGACCATATGCGAGACCTCCCCTTTTATGTATTCCGGTTACGGCCTTGTAACAGACCGAGAACGGCATTTGTTGAAGCGCGCGCCATTATATCCAAACAGGACACGCAAGACCCTGTTTGGCCAGGGGTGGCCAAAAGCCCGCATGGGTATAATCCACGGCCTGGCGACAGGAGAGCATGAATGAACGAAAACATGCCGCTCAGAAGCGGCGGGCGCATTCTGGTGGACCAGCTTGGAATTCATGGCGCAGATACGGTGTTTTGCGTTCCGGGCGAGAGCTATCTCGATGTGCTGAATGCATTTTACGATGTGCGCGAAAGCATGCGGCTGATCGTGTGCAGGCAGGAAGGCGGCGCGGCTTTCATGGCGGAGGCCTACGGCAAACTCACCGGCCGTCCGGGTCTGTGCTTCGTTACAAGAGGTCCGGGCGCGACCAATGCGAGCATAGGCGTGCATACCGCGTATCAGGATTCCACGCCGATGATTCTGTTCATCGGCCAGGTCGGCAGCGAGGTGGTCGAACGCGAAGCCTTCCAGGAAATGGATTACCGGCGCATGTTCGGACAGATGGCCAAGTGGGTCGCGCAGATCGATCGCGCAGACAGAATTCCGGAGTTCATCAGCCACGCATTTCATACGGCCGTTTCCGGACGACCCGGCCCGGTCGTTCTGTCATTGCCGGAAGACATGCTTGTCAGCCGGGCTGTGGCCGCCGATGGGCGGCCTTATGCAAGGGTGAAAGCGCATCCCGGCATTGCGGATATGGACCGTCTGCGTGAAATGCTTGCGCAAGCGGAAAAGCCGCTCGTCATTCTGGGCGGCGGAGACTGGTCTGCGAGCGCCTGCGATGACATCCGCTCATTCATCGAGGCGAACAATCTCCCCGCGACCTGCAGCTTCCGCAGGCAGGATCTGCTGGACAACCGGCATCCGAACTACTGCGGGGATGTCGGCATCGGCATCAGCCCCCAGTTGGCAGAGCGCGTGCGCAGCGCCGATCTGATTCTTGCCATCGGTGCAAGGCTGGGAGAAATGACGAGCGGTGGCTATACGTTGTTCTCGATTCCCCAGCCCACGCAACGCATGGTGCATGTCCATCCGTCATCCGACGAACTCGGCCGGGTGTACCAAGCCGAACTGATGATCAATGCCGGCATGCAGGAATTCGCAGCCACGGCGGTCAACCTTGCTCCGGTCGACTCTTCGCGCTGGCGCGACTGGACGCATCGCGGCCGCGAAGATTATCTGAAGAACCTCAAGCATGGCGCGATGCCGGGTGCGCTCGATCTCGGCGAAGTGATGGCCTTCCTGCGCGGACGCTTACCCGAGAACGCAATCATCACCAATGGTGCCGGCAATTATTCCGGCTGGGTGCACCGTTTTTACCAATACACGGGCTTTCGCACGCAGCTCGCACCGACCAATGGCGCAATGGGTTATGGGGTGCCTTCAGGCGTTGCGGCGAAGGTCGTGCATCCCGATCGCGTCGTGGTGAGTTTTTCGGGTGACGGCTGCTTCACGATGAATGGACAGGAACTGGCAACGGCGGTGCAGTACGACCTGCCGGTGCTGTTCATCGTGGTAAACAATGGCATGTACGGCACGATACGCATGCACCAGGAGCGTGAATATCCGGCCCGGGTCTATGCCACCGCGCTTAAAAACCCGGATTTTGCCGCGCTGGCGAAAGCCTATGGATTGCACGGCGAAGTGGTAAACAAGACGCCGGAGTTCGAGCCGGCTTTCGAGCGCGCACTGGCGTCCAATAAACCGGCTTTGCTGGAACTGCGCATCGATCCCGAGGCCATTACGACGCGCACCAGCTTGACTGCCGTGCGCGAGCAGGCCGTCAAAGCGGGGCGCTGATCCCCGTCATTCGACGCGCGCGCCGGAATCCCTGGCGATTTTTTCCCATCGGGAGGCTTCAATGCGCCTGAACGCGGCGAGTTGCTCCGCGGTTCCGCCGGCAGGTTCGATGCCCTGGTCCATCCATAGTTGCCTGAGTTCCTTCAACGCAATGGCCTTGCCCGCTTCCTTGTTCAGACGAAGCAGAATCTTCGCTGGCGTGCCGGCAGGGGCAAAGAGGGCGAACCATGAGGTAATGGAAAAACCGGGCAGTCCGGCTTCGGATACGGTCGGCAGATCGGGAAGAACCGGCGAGCGCCTTGGTCCTGTCACCGCCAGTGCGCGTAACTTGCCGGCTCGCACCTGCGGCAATGAACTCGGAATGTTGTCGAACATCAGTTGCACCTGTCCACCGACCAGATCGGTCACTGCGGGGGCGCTTCCCTTGTAGGGAATGTGGATCATGTCCAAGCCGGTCATTTTCTTGAACAGCTCACCGGAGAGATGCTGAGACGTACCGTTACCGGCTGAGGCATAGGCAAGCTCGCCCGGCTTCGCTTTCGCAAGCGCGATCAATTCCTTCACGTTCTTCGCCGGCAGCAATGGATTGACCACCAGGAGATTCGGCAGCGTGGCTACCAGGACGATCGGCGCGAAATCCCTGGCTGCGTCGTAGGGCATGTTCGGATACAGATTGGGATTTATCGCATGCGTGGCGACCGTGCCCATCAACAACGTATAGCCGTCCGGTGCGGCCTTGGCGGCGAGGTCTGCTCCGATGTTGCCACCGGCGCCGGGACGATTGTCGATGATGATTTGCTGTCCGAGACTTTCGGCCACCTTCTGGCCGATCGTGCGCGCAAGCATATCGGCTGTACCTCCCGGAGTGTAGGGCACGATGAGGCGGATCGTTTTCGCGGGATAGTCCTGGGCCAGCAGCGGCTGCACGCATGGGACGAGCAGCATCGCAAAGACGAGGAAGTGCTTCGCAGTTCTCATTGCCTTCCCGCTTCAGAAGCCGATTGCCTGACCGTCACGTCGCGGCTCCGACGCGGCAACGTAAGCATCGCCGAGACGGTGAATGAGCTGCGCCGCACCGAATTCAGTGCTCCCCGGGGATGCACGCACAATGCGATGACCGAGCTGCGCGAGACCACGCGCGACGTCTTCGGCGACGGCCTGTTCAAGCAGCAGGCTGCCATCCAGGGCGATTTTCCAGCGAGGGGCATCGGCTGCGGTTTGCGGATTCTGTCCGTAGTCGATGAGGCGTACCACCATTTGCAGGTGGCCCTGTGGCTGCATATCGGCACCCATCACGCCGAAACTCATGACCGGTTTACCGTCACGTGTCAGGAACGCGGGAATGATCGTGTGGAACGGGCGCTTGCCACCGCCGACCTGATTCGGGTGCCCGGGCTGAAGTGAGAATCCGGAACCGCGATTCTGCATGCTGATGCCCGTGCCGGGCACCACCACACCGGAACCGAATCCCATGTAGTTCGACTGGATGTACGATACCATCATGCCGCCCGCATCCGCAGCGGCGAGATAGACCGTACCCGATGGCGGTACGCCGGGAACCGCCTGGCTGGCGCGGTCGCGATAAATCGACTGCGCGCGCGATTTCAGATACCCCGGATCGAGCAGGTTCGACGCGCGGATCTCCATTGCATTTACGTCCGCGACATAGCGATAGACATCGGCGAATGCGAGCTTCATGGCTTCGATCTGCAAGTGCAGGCTTTCGACTGAATCCGCAGCGGTACTGCCGAGATCGAAATGTTCCAGGATGCCCAGCGCGATCAGCGCGGCGATGCCCTGGCCGTTGGGCGGAATTTCATGCACGCGGAAACCGCGATAACCCTGGCTTATCGGTTCGACCCAGTCCGGCTGGTGCGCGGCCAGATCGTCGAGATGGAGCGCACCTCCGCATGCGGAACTGAAATCGGCGATGCGTTGCGCGAGGGCGCCGCGATAGAAAGATTCTCCGCGGGTGCGCGCGATATCCTGCAGCGTGTCGGCCTGCTCGGGAAACCGGAACAGTTCGCCGGCGCGCGGTGCGCGGCCATTGCGCACGAAAGCCTGCGCGAAGCCAGGTTGATCCTGCAGACGCGGGATCTGCGATTCCCATTGCGAGGCGACAACCGGCGAGACATGAAATCCATTGCGGGCATAGTCGATGGCCGGCTCGAACAACGTCTCGAATGGAAGTTTGCCGAGTTTCGCCGATAGACCAGCCCAGGCCGAAACCACGCCGGGTACGGTAACGCTGTCCCAGCCTTCGGTCGGCATGCGCTCCCGTCCGGCGTAGCGTGCGGGTCTCCACGCACGCGGTGCACGGCCGGAGGCATTCAGTCCCTGCAACGATTTTCCGTCCCACACCAGTGCGAAGGCATCGGAGCCGATGCCGTTCATGACCGGCTCGACCACAGTCAGCGCCGCAGCCGTGGCAATCGCGGCATCGACCGCATTGCCGCCACGCAGCAGCATGCGCAGTCCCGCCTGTGCTGCCAGCGGCTGCGATGTGGCTACGACATTGCGAGCCAGCACAGGCATGCGGCGGGATGGATAGGGAAATTCCCAGTTGAAATCAGTCATTCTTACTCCTGAAAAGTTTCTTCGCGTTTTTTTCTCACGGCAGGAAGCACGACCACAATGAGTAATGCCAATGCGATCAGCAGCAGCGCAAGGCTCAGCGGACGAGTGACGAACACGGCCGGGTTGCCGCGCGAGAGCAACATCGCGCGCCGCAGATTGTCTTCCATCATCGGTCCCAGCACGAACCCAAGCAGCAACGGCGCGGGTTCGCAGTCGAGCTTGATGAAAAGATAACCGAGCAGGCCGAAGAACAAGGCCAGCCCGACATCGACCGCGCTGTTGTTGAGGCTGTAAACGCCGATGCAACAGAACAACAGGATCGCCGGATACAAAAGGCGATAAGGCACCGACAGCAGTCTGACCCTCATGGCACTACCTTAAGCATAAGCCCGACGTGCACGGATGATCGCGGCGCGCGCAACCTGTCGAGGTACTGTCAGCAGCGCGTGGTTTTTCGGTCTTCGTTTGATCGCGTGTGGCTCGATGCGTCCGGGTCGAATCGGT